>NZ_JAROCG010000008.1 GCF_030433645.1 Arthrobacter burdickii | reverse complement strand
GGTGGTGTCCGAACCTCGGCGGGTGGTGGGGGTGGTGGGTGGATTTGTGGTGGGGGGTGGGGTGGTCGTATAGTTATGTGGTTGCCCCGGTGAGGGTGACGGACCCCCTTTGACAGAGTTGAAGTTGTTCCGGCGTGTGCTGTGCATGGTGCTGGGATTGGCTTCTGGTTTGTTGTCGGTTGTGTGGGTTTGCTGGTTGGTCGTGGTGCCGGTTTCGGCGGGTGGTGCGGCTGGGAGCGGATTTGCGGGATCGGCCTGGTGGGGGTAG
>NZ_JAROCG010000007.1 GCF_030433645.1 Arthrobacter burdickii | reverse complement strand
AACTTACACCACACACCCACCCCGTCACCGGGACCCCTGGGCAACCAGGACACCAGTGACACCCAAGGGGAGGGTGAAGATCACATATGCTACGCGTCCACTATGCGGTTCCCAACCAACAACGGAACCACCGAACCACCACCACAACCACCGAACCACCACCGCGTCCCCTACCAGGACCGGCACGGAGGATCGGGGCCCGTGGTGGAACAACTCAATACCGGGCTGAACAGAGCCCACATTTACATCCAGCACGACGGATGTAACCCACAGATTTACCGGCACCACCACCCCCCACACCCCGGGGGACGGACGGTGCGTCAGGTAGCAAGGGTTACGGCGGTCATAGCGTGGGGGAAACGCCCGGTCCCATTCCGAACCCGGAAGCTAAGACCCACAGCGCCGATGGTACTGCACCCGAGAGAGTGTGGGAGAGTAGGACACCGCCGGACAACAC
>NZ_JAROCG010000006.1 GCF_030433645.1 Arthrobacter burdickii | reverse complement strand
CAGGCCCACCCATCCACTTGCCGGCAACGCCCGACAGCGCTAGTCACCACAGCCGGCACACACCGAGCCCGCGCCTCAGCCGGCGGGCGCACCCAGGGCACAGGTGGTCCTCAGGCACATATCTGCGGCCGGCAGGCCGGCACATCCCGGTCTAGAGGTCCGCACCCCAGCCAGCAGGCGGGCTGGCAGGCTCTCCGGGCTACGGCGCAGGCAGTTAGCCTCTCCCGACGGGCTCCCAGTCCCACCGCACGGTAGCCCAGGCCTGCTGAGGTGCAGCGCGCCGGTTCCTACACCTGACCCCAGTGTGGTGTGACATCTCGGAGAAGGAGCGCGACGAGGCCGTGCTCGAGTGCTCCCGCTTCGCCGGACTCGAGGGCCCGGTTTGTCCCGCTGCGCTGACCGGGTAATAGGTGCGGCAGGGCTGGGAGCGGATGCTGCACGGTAGATCGCTCCCCGAAAGTCGGAGGTCACCGATCGGCTCGGTTTCGATCAGCGTGACAACGACCTGACCGTTGACGGTGAGGTCGTTGCGGAACAGGCCGAGGGGCCGAGGAAATCAGCCCGCGCTTGCATGAGGGTTTCGACGAAGAGGGCATCGAGCTCGGGCTGGCTCCCGTCGTGCAGGCTCATGCAGCCGGTCAAGCGGTCTTCGTGGCTGAGTACCTGGACCTCGAATTGCGGCAGGACTGTGATGCCCCGCTCGACCAGATCCTTGCCTTGGGCTGTAGCAGGTGGCGCGGTGTGAGCCAGCACGGTGACGTACGGGCTGAGCAGTCGGAACAACGCGGCCAGATTGCTGGGCATCGGGCCGGTGGCGAGCAAATTAATGTGCTGGCCGCGCATTTCGTAGCCGCAGCAGAAGGCGCAGTGCAGCATGTCCTCAGCCCATCGCGCGGCGACACCGGGCATTTCAGGCAGTCCATTCTTACTGCCCGTGGCAGTGATGATCCGGCCTGCGCCGAGCGAGCGGTCGTCGAGCTTCAGTGTGAACGCCATCGTTACTGGGGAGAGCGGACACGGCTCCGGCCCATTAGCTTGAAGGAAGAGGATGACGTCGCTGTTCGACCCCAGCCCGCGCTGTACGTAGGCGTGACCACCTGGCTACTCTCGCGCTACAAGGTAGCGGCAGGAGCGGTCGTGGTCACGACGCGAGTTGGTGTCGGGGCGGCATCAGGCCCTGAGGGCCAAATGCGTGTGGGATGAGAGCGGCTCACCGTGCTCGCGGTCAGGCCCGCGTGGAGCTCAGCGACCGGGGGCTTGTGGTCGAGGCTGGCGACGCCGCACAGTGCTCCGCCACGGTGCCCCGCCGCTCCAGCGCCGTTGCTGACTCCGGGGAACTGGGAATCCTGGCGATATACAGCCGCGACGTCGATATTCAGCCGCGACGGGGAACTGGCGCGCATGCACCACGCATGACCAGACTGACCACCGCACGATCGCCGTAGCCTCGACCAGAGCCGGGGCTTGGAGCCGGCGTGGCACCTCATCGGATCGTTCCCGAGGGCCCGGCACCTCGTCCGTCTCCCGAGGAAATGCGGGTCCGTCCGGTCTCTGGAACCGGCAGCGGGGACGTGATGCAGCCGACGTCCTCACGGTTTGCTCCCACCCCGACGGGGGTGTAATGTTTCATGAGTTGCCCCGGTGAGGGTGACCAACCCCCCTTCAATTCCAGTGGTCGGTTCGTGCGCTCTGATGCGGGATCGAATTAGGCCCCTGAATTTGTTGTGGGATTGTTTTGTCGGATTTTTTTGCGGTGCCTTGTAGGCCACGGCGGGGGATTTGACAAGGGAAAAGAGAATGAAATAAGCTGTGAATGTAACGACGAGGGAAAACAAGCCGGATAAAGCGTT
>NZ_JAROCG010000005.1 GCF_030433645.1 Arthrobacter burdickii | reverse complement strand
GCCGGCCTGCACGCGGTCTGGCTGAAGACCCCTCCTTACGGCCAGGCCTGGTTCGGCCGCACCCCCTCACCGCACACGAGGACCCGGCCAGCACGCCGGACCAGGTCCTCAGCCCCGAACACACCCCGCCACTAAAGATCCCGACCAGCTCTCCCAAGTGGCCCCGTGTCGGTGCCGGCCATCGTCGAGCTCATCCTGCATCAGAAGATGTCATGCCGTGGGAAAGGTACGAGTGGTGTCGGAGGAGATGTCGCATCCCGGTTCGCTGCGCTACGTGCTCTTCTCCCGCCTCGTGGGCGGTGCCGCTCGAGAGGGTGACGGTGTCAGGTTGGCGGACTGAGTGGCGCGGTGGCGACGGGAGGAGAGTCTCCCGTCGATCCGGCGCTACTGGCCCTCCGGGGATGTACCACGGGAAGGGCTCCCCTCGACGCTGATCTCGTTCGAGGAAGGGGCCCTTCATACCCACTCCCGGCGCCGCAATGGCGGCTCTTCCCCTCCGGGGCGTTGCACGAGTATCTGATTCACGCCGTTCAATCCCCGCTCGAACCCCAGTGCACTCGATGCCATGTACAGCCGCCATACCCGTGCACGTCCCTCGCTTGTAAGGCGTACCGCCTCGTCCCAGTTCTCCTCAAGGTTGTGCACCCAGGCCCTAAGAGTCAGCCCGTAGTGCCGGCGCAGCGCTTCAACGTCGAGCACTTCCAGCCCCGCCGACTCAAGGGCTCCGATCATGACGGTAAGGCTGAGCATTTCACCGTCCGGAAAGACGTAGCGGGGGATGAAGGAGTCTGGATCCGGTGGCATCTCACCTGCATTCCACGAGATCGCGTGGTTGAGGAGAAGCCCGCCGGGACGCAGCAGACCGTACAGATGGGACGCGTAGTCGCCGATCTGGTCTCTGCCCACGTGCTCGGCCATGCCGATGGAGCTGATCGCATCGAAGAAACCGTCGTGGACGTCGCGGTAGTCCTGCACCCGGATCTCGACACGGTCGGCGAGGCCGGCTTCGGTCACTCGCTCCCGCCCGAGAGCTGCCTGCTCTTTCGAGAGGGTGACACCCACGACGTCGACTCCGTAATTCTGAGTTGCGTGCAGGGCGAAGCTGCCCCAGCCGCAACCCACATCCAGCACCCGCATGCCGGGCCGAAGGCCAAGTTTGCGGCAGACAAGGTCGAGCTTCGCCTCCTGGGAGGCGTCCAGGCCTACACTCTCGTCCTCCCAGACCGCGCAGGAGTAAACCATGGACGGACCGAGCACAAGCGCATAGAACTCGTTGCCCACGTCGTAATGGTGCGAGATCGCAGCAGCGTCCCGCTTCTTGGAATGCTTCCGGCCCGCTCGGGTCACGTTCATCTCCTCGGGCGGCGGTGTGGGTGGAAGTCCCAGCGCACCAACCCGGACGGCCGTCCGGACCAGTCCTAACCGCTCACCCACCGTTGGAGGGCGGAAAGCCTTCAACTCGGCGAACTTGCCCACGGAGCTGAGCACGGAGAAGCTTTCGAAGAGGTCGCCGGGCCCGTCGATGTCCCCGGCTACATATGCGCGGCTCAGCCCGAGCTGGTTCGGAGACCACAGCATCCGCCTCAATCCCCGCCGGGAACGGAATTCGATGACGGGGGCGTCGGGGGGCCCTGCTTCTGATCCGTCCCACGCCCGCAGTCTCATCGGTATTTCTTCTGTGCCCAGGACGATGCCCAAGGCTTCGGCCAAACGTGGTGCCACTCCCTTTTTCCTGCTCATGCCCCCTGTCTACTACGACTTGCCCGCGGGAACTAGAGGATGCTCGAGGCTAGGGGCCCGCCCAATTACCGTCGCCACGCCGATCGTGCCGCCGTATGGGGGCGAAGATTCGGGTCTTGGAGAACCAGCAGAGGTGCCCGGCAGTCCGCTCATCTGTTCCAGAAGTCCCGCCATCGTGCCGGCGCACGCTATGGCTTCTCCATACAGGCATGCGTCCCAGCGACCGTTCTGGTGCAACTTCTCTGCCTAGGCCCGGGTGGAACATCTGCTGCCTGGGAAATCCGAAGCGGGGCATCCAGGGAAGCGCCGGTGCTGGCCCTGGCCGGCAGCGTAGGCCCTAACGGCATTAAGCATGGACCCGGCTGAACCCGAGTGGAGGGCCGGCCGGGGATCCGTTTCGAGGGCTGCTGGGGTTGGCTGACGCTGATTTGCTTCGGGGGTGGGGCGGTCGTATAGTTATGTGGTTGCCCCGGTGAGGGTGACCAACCCCCCTTCAATTCCAGTGGTCGGTTCGTGCGCTCTGATGCGGGATCGGATTAGGCCCCTGAATTTGTTGTGGGATTGTTTTGTCGGATTCTTTTGCGGGGCCTTGTAGGCCACGGCGAGGGATTTGACAAGGGAAAAGAGAATGAAATAAGCTGTGAATGTAACGACGAGGGAAAACAAGCCGGATAAAGCGTG
>NZ_JAROCG010000004.1 GCF_030433645.1 Arthrobacter burdickii | reverse complement strand
CACCCCACCCCAGATCCGGCGTCACGCAGTCTGGCCAGGTTGCCCCGGAGGAGAAGCGCAATGAGGCGCCGCGCTCAAGCACTCCTCGAGTTTCCCAGGGTCAGACAGGCTGTCGGCAACCGCACCGCCGGCACCGTCGCCGGCATCCACAGCTACTCGCTCATCTCCGCGTCTGAGGGTGGTCCCGAGGACATTCTTCGTCGGCCGATTCAGCAGCCCGCCAGTGCTACCAATCTCACGCCCTGCGCCTTGGCGTGGACGAGCAGTGGTTCGGGGGATGTCCTTCTGATCCATGAGCTCTTCCGTCAGGGGCCGATCATCTCCCCGCAATCACGAGTCCGGCCGCTTCCGTCTCCTTTCGGATGGGCGGGGCACTCAGGCGGTGGTCCCGAAGGGTCACGCACCGCGGTTAGTGTGTGCTCCCGCCTGCGGGCCAGAGCTTATGGCGTGGTGGAAACTGCGGTTGCTTCAATGATGGTTTTCGCGGTGGCGTGTCCATCAGCGATCACCTTGTCCGGATCGGCTGCCCGCAGCATCATCCCAAGCACGCCGGTAAGGATGAGGGCCAGTCGTTCGGCAAGGCCCTGTGCCTCACCTATACCTACAACGGGGACGGCGAGCTCGTGAAGACGCTCAATGAGTAGCTCCGTGTCACTGCGCAGAGCCTCGTCGAGAAGCTGACTCGGATGGGGCGACTCTGCCGCCACGCTGAGGAACGCGCACCAGCGTGCTGTTGCAGGCCCGGATCGATACCGGGACAGGGCAGGGAAAACAGCGAGAAGCTTCTCCTGAGCAGTTGTGGCAGCATCGACTTCCAGTTGCCAGTCCTGGTCCCAGCGCGTCAGGCGACGTCGCAACGCCTCGACGATAAGCCCTTCCTTGTTCCCGAAATGGGCGTACAGGGTGGCTGGCGCGACGTTGGCCTGCTTGAGGATGACATCTACGGGTGTCGCCGCGACGCCCTGGGTGAAAGCAAGATGCTCAGCAGCGTCGAGTAACCGTTCGCGCGCGCTGGGTTGTGCGACCATGCAGTCAGCATATAACGTTCGTTTCAATGAAACGCTCGTTACACGCTGCGCCGTCCACAGCTACTCCATTGTTTACGGTAACCGCCGTTGCGCTGATCGCCGCCACATACGGGCTGGCACGATTCGGATACGGGCTATTCCTTCCTTCATTTTCGGAGTCCTTCGCGCTGACTCCAATGATCGCCGGCCTCCTCTCTTCTGGGGCGTCCGTCACGTACTGCATCTCAGCGGCTTTCGGGTTCCGATACGCACCCCGTCACCCCCGTTTCACCACGATCCTCGCCGGTTCCACCGCAACCCTTGGAAGCGGCGGCATCGCGGCCGCTCAGGGCACGAGTTCCTTCAGCATCGGCGTCCTATTGGCAGGAATGGGGGCGGGCTTCGCGTCGCCCGCGCTAGTGGAACTCGTCCAACGCAACGTAGCTCCGGCCAAGCAGAACAGACTCCAGTCGGTTGTGAATTCGGGCACCGGGTTCGGGGTTGTCGCCGCCGGCGCCCTGGCGCTGCAACTGGGAGCATCATGGCGTGCAGCCTGGATCCTCATCGCCGTCATCACATTCACCGCCATGGTCGCGGTCCTGCGCGCGGATATTTCCCGCACCGAAGCGCTTAGTGGCGTACCCCGGCGCGAGGATGTCTCAGCCCACACCGGAGGATCCAGCATTCGCGGCCTCCGATGGCCAATGGCAGCAGCCTTCGTCTTCGGTGTCGGATCCGCCGCCCCCTGGGTATATGGGCGTTCGCTCCTCGAGGACGTCGGCGGGATGACGACCGAAACGTCCGCGACGGTATGGATGGCCTTGGGCGCCGGTAGCGCCGGTGCGGTCCTCCTAGCACCTTGGCTCGCCCGGCACTCCGTCAAAATCACGTGGTACGTCACTGTAAGTGCGACCTCGGCCGCAACAGTGGCATTCGCCCTGGCGCCGACTCTTCCCGCTCTCAGCCTCGCTACAGCAGGGCTCTTCGGCCTCGCCTATACGGCAGCAAGCTCAGTGCTCATCATCTGGACGTCATTTACAGCCGCGAACAGCGCCGCAGGGACTTCGATACTCTTCACCTGCCTCGTTCTCGGCCAGGCCCTCGGATCAACGGTCACCGGAGCCCTCGTCGAATCGACCGACCTGATTTTTGCCTTCGTCACTGCCGGAGTGCTCTGTCTTTTCAGTGCCTTCGGGGCTACGACCCAGCGGACAGCTCCTGCGGTTCAACAAGGAGACGCTGCCCCTTCCAAGATCGAAAGCGGCCAATATCGTCCACAGAAGTACCGTTAGGGGCCAGCCCGACCGCGCCATCCTGACGCGCGGTGATCGTGCCACCTTGAGTGCACATCAGAGTCAGCCATGGCTCGGGCGGTGATTGACGGAGGCTCGAGGTCAATGCGGTCAGTAGGACAACGGCGGTGATGCCCTCCGGCAGGAGCGCGAGGTAGGCGCGGTGTACTTACCGGTCCGTCCCATCGACCAGGTCCGCGATAGCTGACCTGCGCGTACCGACCGCCACGTCACTTTTCCAATGGCACCCTCAACTACGGTCTTCGATCTGGGCTGGCAGGTCTGGATGAAGAGCATGTCCCTCAGGCGTCCTCGCCTATTGACCCTCGAGGACCTCGGCGCCTCTTGCGAGTGGGGGCCTAGACACCGTTGACGCTGCACGGCTCGGACCGGCAGCTAAGACTGTTGCTGATCGGCAGGCGGCGATACCAGGGGAATCCCTTTCCTGGCAGCCGTACCGGGTGCCGGTCGCTGCGCTCGGACGCCGGCAGGCGGATACCGCCCGTTGAAGAAGCACCTTCCGCACCCCACGACC
>NZ_JAROCG010000003.1 GCF_030433645.1 Arthrobacter burdickii | reverse complement strand
TCGTGTGGTGGCTGGTTTTTTTGGCTGGTTTCGAATTTTGTGCAGGGGTGTCGCCCGTTTTCCCGGGTGGTGTCCTTGTGTCTGTAATGCATTTACGGAGAGTTTGATCCTGGCTCAGGATGAACGCTGGCGGCGTGCTTAACACATGCAAGTCGAACGATGAACCTCACTTGTGGGGGGATTAGTGGCGAACGGGTGAGTAACACGTGAGTAACCTGCCCTTGACTCTGGGATAAGCCTGGGAAACCGGGTCTAATACTGGATACGACCTTCTGGCGCATGCCATGTTGGTGGAAAGCTTTTGTGGTTTTGGATGGACTCGCGGCCTATCAGCTTGTTGGTGGGGTAATGGCCTACCAAGGCGACGACGGGTAGCCGGCCTGAGAGGGTGACCGGCCACACTGGGACTGAGACACGGCCCAGACTCCTACGGGAGGCAGCAGTGGGGAATATTGCACAATGGGCGCAAGCCTGATGCAGCGACGCCGCGTGAGGGATGAAGGCCTTCGGGTTGTAAACCTCTTTCAGTAGGGAAGAAGCCGGCCTTTTGGGTTGGTGACGGTACCTGCAGAAGAAGCGCCGGCTAACTACGTGCCAGCAGCCGCGGTAATACGTAGGGCGCAAGCGTTATCCGGAATTATTGGGCGTAAAGAGCTCGTAGGCGGTTTGTCGCGTCTGCCGTGAAAGTCCGGGGCTTAACCCCGGATCTGCGGTGGGTACGGGCAGACTAGAGTGCAGTAGGGGAGACTGGAATTCCTGGTGTAGCGGTGAAATGCGCAGATATCAGGAGGAACACCGATGGCGAAGGCAGGTCTCTGGGCTGTAACTGACGCTGAGGAGCGAAAGCATGGGGAGCGAACAGGATTAGATACCCTGGTAGTCCATGCCGTAAACGTTGGGCACTAGGTGTGGGGGACATTCCACGTTTTCCGCGCCGTAGCTAACGCATTAAGTGCCCCGCCTGGGGAGTACGGCCGCAAGGCTAAAACTCAAAGGAATTGACGGGGGCCCGCACAAGCGGCGGAGCATGCGGATTAATTCGATGCAACGCGAAGAACCTTACCAAGGCTTGACATGAACCGGAATGATGCAGAGATGTGTCAGCCACTTGTGGCCGGTTTACAGGTGGTGCATGGTTGTCGTCAGCTCGTGTCGTGAGATGTTGGGTTAAGTCCCGCAACGAGCGCAACCCTCGTTCCATGTTGCCAGCGGGTTATGCCGGGGACTCATGGGAGACTGCCGGGGTCAACTCGGAGGAAGGTGGGGACGACGTCAAATCATCATGCCCCTTATGTCTTGGGCTTCACGCATGCTACAATGGCCGGTACAAAGGGTTGCGATACTGTGAGGTGGAGCTAATCCCAAAAAGCCGGTCTCAGTTCGGATTGAGGTCTGCAACTCGACCTCATGAAGTTGGAGTCGCTAGTAATCGCAGATCAGCAACGCTGCGGTGAATACGTTCCCGGGCCTTGTACACACCGCCCGTCAAGTCACGAAAGTTGGTAACACCCGAAGCCGGTGGCCTAACCCCTTGTGGGAGGGAGCCGTCGAAGGTGGGACCGGCGATTGGGACTAAGTCGTAACAAGGTAGCCGTACCGGAAGGTGCGGCTGGATCACCTCCTTTCTAAGGAGCGCCTCAGGTTCATTGCGTCCATCCCGAGTGGTGGGTGTGTGGCCTGCAGGAGTCAGCCCATAGCGCGGGCGTTTGTTCCGCGGTGGGTGCTCATGGGTGGAATATCAACGAATAGGTCCCTGTCGGCCCCTGGTGGTCTGTGAGTACGTCTCACCTCTGATCGTGTCCTTTCCCTTCCTTCTGGTCGGGTGGGGTGTGTGGGGGGTGGTTCTGGAAAGCGGGTTGCCGGTCCGGGTTGGTGGGGGGTGTTTGGCACACTGTTGGGTCCTGAGATAACAGGGCCCTGTTCTGCGTGGTCTTCTGCGTCGTGGTGTCCGGTCCTTTGTGGCTGGGTGGTGCGGTGGGGGTGTCCGGTGGGGTGGGGTGCGTGTTGTTTCTGGTTTTCCCGCGCAGGCTGGTCGCCTTGTTCCCCGTGAGGGGGGTGGCGTCCGGGTGTGATGGGGTTGTTGGTTGAGAACTGCATAGTGGACGCGAGCATCTTAAAAAGAAGCAATTTCTAAGATAAATCTGGTTTCGGACGTGAGTCCGTGCCTGGTTTTCTCGATATGTTTTTTGATCTTTGTGGTCAAGTTTTTAAGGGCACACGGTGGATGCCTTGGCATCAGGAGCCGATGAAGGACGTGGGAATCTGCGATAAGCCTGGGGGAGTTGATAACCGAACTTTGATCCCAGGATGTCCGAATGGGGAAACCCCGCCCGGCGCGCGAGTGACCGGGTGACCCGTATCTGAACACATAGGGTACGTGGAGGGAACGTGGGGAAGTGAAACATCTCAGTACCCACAGGAAGAGAAAACAATAGTGATTCCGTCAGTAGTGGCGAGCGAACGCGGATCAGGCTAAACCAGTGGTGTGTGATAGCCGGCGGGCGTTGCATCACTGGGGTTGTGGGACTTTCCGTTCCAGTTCTGCCGGACTGGTGAAATGTGTGCGTGCGTATAGGTGAACGGGTTTGAAAGCCCGGCCGGAGAGGGTGTTAGTCCCGTAACCGTAATGCGTGACGCCGTTTGGAGAGGATCCCAAGTAGCACGGGGCCCGAGAAATCCCGTGCGAATCTGCCAGGACCACCTGGTAAGCCTAAATACTCCCTGATGACCGATAGCGGACCAGTACCGTGAGGGAAAGGTGAAAAGTACCCCGGGAGGGGAGTGAAATAGTACCTGAAACCGTGTGCCTACAAACCGTCGGAGCAGACTTGTTTCTGTGACGGCGTGCCTTTTGAAGAATGAGCCTGCGAGTTAGTGTTACGTCGCGAGGTTAACCCGTGTGGGGAAGCCGTAGCGAAAGCGAGTCTGAATAGGGCGACCTGAGTGGCGTGATCTAGACCCGAAGCGAAGTGATCTACCCATGGCCAGGTTGAAGCGACGGTAAGACGTCGTGGAGGACCGAACCCACTTCAGTTGAAAATGGAGGGGATGAGCTGTGGGTAGGGGTGAAAGGCCAATCAAACTTCGTGATAGCTGGTTCTCCCCGAAATGCATTTAGGTGCAGCGTTGCGTGTTTCTTACCGGAGGTAGAGCTACTGGATGGCTAATGGGCCCTACAAGGTTACTGACGTCAGCCAAACTCCGAATGCCGGTAAGTGAGAGCGCAGCAGTGAGACTGTGGGGGATAAGCTTCATAGTCGAGAGGGAAACAGCCCAGACCACCAACTAAGGCCCCTAAGCGTGTGCTAAGTGGGAAAGGATGTGGAGTTGCCCAGACAACCAGGAGGTTGGCTTAGAAGCAGCCACCCTTGAAAGAGTGCGTAATAGCTCACTGGTCAAGTGATTCCGCGCCGACAATGTAGCGGGGCTCAAGTACACCGCCGAAGTTGTGGCATTCACATATTTACCCAAGCCGGAGACTTGTTCTCCTGGTTCAAGGGTGTGGATGGGTAGGGGAGCGTCGTGTGGGCAGTGAAGTCGCGGTGTAAACCAGCGGTGGAGCCTACACGAGTGAGAATGCAGGCATGAGTAGCGAAAGACGGGTGAGAAACCCGTCCGCCGAATGATCAAGGGTTCCAGGGTCAAGCTAATCTGCCCTGGGTAAGTCGGGACCTAAGGCGAGGCCGACAGGCGTAGTCGATGGACAACGGGTTGATATTCCCGTACCGGCGAAGAACCGCCAATACTGATCGAGGGATACTAACCGCCAGAAGCATGACCGCCCACCCTTGTGGTGACGTGGTTTTTTGTGGATCGCGGGACCTGATCTCGGGAGGTAAGCGTATTAACAGGTGTGACGCAGGAAGGTAGCCAAGCCGGGCGATGGTTGTCCCGGTCTAAGGATGTAGGGCAGGACGTAGGCAAATCCGCGTCCTTGTGTTCGATCACAAGCCTGAGATCTGATGGGACCCCCGCAGGGGGGAATTTGGTGATCCTATGCTGCCGAGAAAAGCATCGGCGCGAGGTTCCAGCCGCCCGTACCCCAAACCGACACAGGTGATCAGGTAGAGAATACTAAGGCGATCGAGAGAATTATGGTTAAGGAACTCGGCAAAATGCCCCCGTAACTTCGGGAGAAGGGGGGCCCCAACCGTGATGGTGACTAGCTCACCGGAGCGGATCAGGGCCGCAGAGACCAGGGGGAAGCGACTGTTTACTAAAAACACAGGTCCGTGCGAAGTCGCAAGACGATGTATACGGACTGACTCCTGCCCGGTGCTGGAAGGTTAAGAGGACCGGTTAGTTTCACGCTTGCGTGGGACGAAGCTGGGAATTTAAGCCCCAGTAAACGGCGGTGGTAACTATAACCATCCTAAGGTAGCGAAATTCCTTGTCGGGTAAGTTCCGACCTGCACGAATGGAGTAACGACTTCCCCGCTGTCTCAACCATAAACTCGGCGAAATTGCAGTACGAGTAAAGATGCTCGTTACGCGCAGCAGGACGGAAAGACCCCGAGACCTTCACTATAGTTTGGTATTGGTGTTCGGTGTGGCTTGTGTAGGATAGGTGGGAGACTGTGAAGCGTGGACGCCAGTTCACGTGGAGTCATCGTTGAAATACCACTCTGGTCACTCTGGATATCTAACTTCGGCCCGTAATCCGGGTCAGGGACAGTGCCTGATGGGTAGTTTAACTGGGGCGGTTGCCTCCTAAAAAGTAACGGAGGCGCCCAAAGGTTCCCTCAGCCTGGTTGGCAATCAGGTGGCGAGTGTAAGTGCACAAGGGAGCTTGACTGTGAGAGAGACATCTCAAGCAGGGACGAAAGTCGGGACTAGTGATCCGGCGGCACATTGTGGAATGGCCGTCGCTCAACGGATAAAAGGTACCTCGGGGATAACAGGCTGATCTTGCCCAAGAGTCCATATCGACGGCATGGTTTGGCACCTCGATGTCGGCTCGTCGCATCCTGGGGCTGGAGTAGGTCCCAAGGGTTGGGCTGTTCGCCCATTAAAGCGGTACGCGAGCTGGGTTTAGAACGTCGTGAGACAGTTCGGTCCCTATCCGCTGCGCGCGCAGGAAATTTGAGAAGGGCTGTCCTTAGTACGAGAGGACCGGGACGGACGAACCTCTGGTGTGTCAGTTGTACTGCCAAGTGCACCGCTGATTAGCTACGTTCGGATGGGATAACCGCTGAAAGCATCTAAGCGGGAAGCCTGCTTCAAGATGAGATTTCCATACACCT